>JAAXKN010000005.1:210382-215107 GCA_025612375.1 Ignavibacteria bacterium | reverse complement strand
TAAAAATTGAGTTTTTTGTCGTTTGTAAGCAAAATTAAGCCCTCGCTGTCCATATCCAGGCGGCCCACGGCATATACCTCAGGCGGGAACGGGTACAGGTCCGACAGGGTCCTGCGCCCCTCACTGTCGGTAAACTGCGTAAGCATGCCGTAAGGTTTATAGGCTATAAAGTACTTAAAACGGGGTTCCATAGTGAAATTTTAAGAAAATCTATTGCCCCAAATTTACACAATTAATCGGTTTTTTATTACTTTTACTTTACTTATTTTAAGTGGTTAAATTCCGGTCTATCTTTAAGTAATTCTTCCCGGAAGCAGTATACCAAAGTAAACAGCAGGAAGAGGTAGTTATGCAGAGAGATCAAAAAAAATATTTCGAGGTTCTAAGGAAATACGAAAAAAAATTCGCGCCCAGGGAGGCCGATGATTACAAACTGATGCTCATGCGCCATAAAGACGATGAGGATCTGGATAAGGAAGCCCTTGAGCGCCTGAAAGAGCTTTATCAGAAATATTACGTGAATCGTGAAAGAAAAAATTATGACAATTTCTTTAAGAAGCCGGAGGAATAAATCGCTAATATGGAACAAATTTCAAAGTAATGGTATATAAGGTTAACTATTTTTTTTGAGGAGTTAATGAAAAATAAGCTGGTCTATAGGATTACCGGGGCTGTTGTGTTTTTGATTTCGTTTGTTCAGTTTGTACTGACTGCACAGCCTTCAGTTTCATTCTGGGACTGCGGCGAATTTACCGCTGCAGCATATTCACTTCAGGTACCCCATCCGCCGGGAGCGCCATTTTTTTCAATTGTAGGAAGATTTTTTTCGATGCTTCCATTTTTCGGAAGCAACGTAGGCTTCAGGGTAAATATGGTTTCAGTTCTGGCGAGTGCCTTTGCGGTACTCTTCCTTTACCTGATTGCGGTAAAACTTATTGAAAACTTCAGGGGAAAGAAACCTGCAAACCTGGGCGACCTGCTTATAACATGCCTGGCTGCCGCAATAGGCGCACTTTCTTTTTCATTCAGCGATACTTTCTGGTTTAACGGCGTTGAATCGGAAGTGTACGCTTCAAGTACATTCCTCTTTGCCTGCATTACCTGGCTTATAATGGTTTGGAATGACAAGGCAGATGAAATTGGGAATGAAAAATACCTCATAATGATTGCCTACCTTGTAGGTATTTCGATGGGTGTTCACCTGATGAGCGTTCTGGCAGTTGTACCTGTAATTATGGTTGTGGTTTTCAGGAAATATGTACAGGACGAGGAAATGCTCAAAAAAACGGGCTATATCTTCCTTGCACATTCAGCCATAGTTCTTCTTGTTGCAGTTGCGCTCTGGGCTGCACAGAAAGATACAACGCCTCCTTCACCCGACCAGTACAAGGAGTTTGATTCACACTTTGTATGGACGATGATAGGAATAAGCGTTCTTATTATGGGTATTTTCTGGAAGAAGTTATTTACAAGGAATTCAATTTATACAGCTCTCATCTTCGGCGGCATTGGCCTTATGCTCTGCTACCCGGGAGTTGTTAAAAAGATACCTGCCCTGCCGCTTATGTTCGGCGGCGATAATATTAACACTGACGTTTTCATTATTGCCCTTGTTGTGGTTGCGCTTGTGGGTATTGTTTATTGGGCTGTTAAAAATAACAAGCCTACAGTTAACCTGGCTGCGCTTTCAATGCTTTTTGTAATCATTGGCTTTACTTCCTATGCAATGGTTATCATAAGAGCCAACCAGCACCCGCCTATGAACGAAAATGAACCGAACGACTTCCCTGAACTTGTTTCTTACCTGAACAGAGAGCAGTACGGCGACTTCCCTGAATTCAAGAGAAGGTTTGCCACAGAGCCTCACCAGATGGTTGTTTACAACAACTACTCAAGCGACCTCGATTTCCTCTGGAAGTACCAGATGGATCACATGTTCCACAGATATCTTGCCTGGAACTTCATCGGCCGCCAGGGCTGGGATCAGGATATGGATTATACCTGGAAGCAGCTCTTTGGAATTCCGTTCCTTATTGGACTATTGGGTATTTATTACCACTTTAAGAAAGACTGGAAAATGGCAGCCGTATTTATGGTGATGTTCATCTTCCAGGGTTATCTGACGGCATTTTACCAGAACCAGCAGGAGCCGCAGCCGAGAGAAAGGGATTACTTCTACGTGGGTGCCTTTTTCGTTTACTCGATCTGGATCGGCCTTGGTATAAGAGGACTGGTGGATATGCTGCAGGAAAAGGTGAAGAGCCCGTCAGCCGCAAAGGGCCTGGCCTACGGTGTGCTGGCACTTGGAATAATCTTTATTCCATTTAATATGGCAAGAGCCAACTGGTTTACTCACGACAGATCCAGAAACTGGGTGCCGTGGGATTACAGCTATAACATGCTCCAGAGCTGCGCTCCAAACGCAATTTTATTTACTAACGGAGACAACGATACCTTCCCTCTGTGGTATCTGCAGGACGTTGAAGGCATAAGGCGTGACGTAAGGATTGCTAATTTAAGCCTGCTTAATACTCAATGGTACATCAAGCAGCTTAAGAATACTGAGCCTTATGGAGCCGCTAAGGTTGCAATGACGCTTACTGACCCGATGATTGATGATCTTCAGCCGGTCAGATGGGATCCGCAGATGGTTTCGCTGCCGGTTCCGCAGGATGTTATGCAGCAGTACATGACAAAGAGTCCACAATATGGCGGCATGTCTTTTGTTGAAAAATATGGTATGGCCGATTCATCAGTCGTAAAGTCCGGCAAACTCACTTACCGCATGGACAATACGCTGCAGTATGGTGACGTTAAGGCTATCAGGATTCAGGACATTCTGGTTAGGGATATCGTCCAGGCAAACAACTGGAAGCGCCCGATATACTTTGCAGTAACCTGCTCTGAGGACAGCAAGATCGGTCTGCAGAATAACCTTATTATGGAAGGACTTGCTTTCAGGCTCGTTCCCGTAAAGGCACGCCCGAATTCTGAATTCGTTGATGAAAACATAATGAAGGCTAACCTCTTTAATCAGGATAACGGATACAGCAAGGATTACAAGCCTGGTTTCAAATTAAGAGGACTGAACGACAAGGGTATATTCTTTGATGACAATCATGAAAGGCTGACACAGAACTACAGGAATTCTTATCTGCGCCTTGCGGTTTATTACATCTATAATGCACAGAATAAGCAGATGGCAGTTCAGACGCTGGATATGATGGAAAAGAAGATGCCATCTGAAGTTATAAAGATGCCTTATCAGATGATGTACCAGACCAGCAACTTGTACTATGCTGCCGGTGCAATGGACCGCTACCGCAAGATTGCCGGCGAGCTGGAGCCTATTGCAAGAAAGCAGCTGGAAGAAAATCCGAACGACGTAAGCAGCTATTATAATCCTTACAGAATGCTTACAGACATTTATGCCAACCTGAAGGAATATGACAAGGCGGCTGAGATCTGGATGCGCCTGGAAAGGATATATCCACAGGATCCTTCAGTTAAGAACGAAGTTCAGAAATACAGGGCTCTGGCCTCAGGATTAAAGCCGGACAGCACGAGACCCGTTCAGTAATTTGTAAATAATGACTAGCAACTGATGAAAAGCGGTTCCTTAATGTTTAAGGACCGCTTTTCATGTATTAAACAGGAATTAAAGTAAATGAAAATATTGATTTTTGCTCTTTCAGGTATCGGAGACGCTTTAATGTTTACGCCATCCATTAAATTCCTGAGGGAGGCTTACCCCGATGCACAGATTGACGCCCTTGTGATGTTCTCAGGCGTAAGGGATATCTACAAAAGAAATAAATACCTGAATAATGTTCATTACTTTGATTTTCTAAAAGAAGGAGCGGTTAAGTCGTTTTTCTACCTGCTGAAATTCCGCGGGAAGTACGACGTTTCCATAAATGTTTACCCTTCTAACAGGAAAGAATACAACCTGTTCAGCTTTTTTGTGGGCGCAAAAAAAAGAGCCGCAGTTGACTACCTGAGGAAAAACCGCGAGAATCTGGCGTCCCTGAACAATGTAAGGGTGCATGAAGATGACTGCCTGCACAATGTTGAAGAGAATATAAGGCTGTGTGAAAAACTTACGGGGAAGAAATGCAGTGAGATTCCGCCCCTTGAGTTCTTTTTGGAACAGGAAGACACTGATTTTGCCGAGGATTACCTGAGGCGCTTGGATATTAAGGATAGTGATCTTGTTATAGGTTTTCATCCCGGGAGCGCCACGCTGAAAAATCACATCAACAGACGCTGGGAGCCGGAGAAGTTTTCCCTTCTGGGCCGCAGGCTTATTGATGAGATGGGTGCAAAGGTACTGTTATTCGGGGGGCCGGAAGAAAAGGAGCTGAGGGATAAGGTGGTCTCGGGCATCGGTTCTTCTAATGCTATAGCTGTTGAGGCAAAAAGCCTTGCCGCCAGTGCTGCCGTAATGAAGAGGTGCAACCTTTTTGTTTCAAACGATTCCAGTCTTATGCACGTGGCATCGGCCTTAAGGCTAAGTGTTATTGCGGTAATAGGGCCTACAAACCCGGCATACATATATCCGTGGAAGACAGATCACAAGATAGTGTCGTTAAACCTTCCGTGCGCGCCGTGTTTTTATTATTCGCCCAAGCCTCTGATTTGTTACCGCACGGACGTTCAGTTTAAGTGCGTAAGGGAAATTGGTGTGGATATGGTGATGCAGGCCGTAGGGGAGATGATGGATTC